>NZ_AHCD03000019.1 GCF_000238295.3 Pseudoalteromonas rubra | reverse complement strand
TTCGCTGTTAGAACTCAATCTGTACGAGTGCCCACACAGATGATTGCTTCATATTTTTAAAGAACTATGTAACTAACCTTGGTTAATTACCGCAGCCTCGCTGCGAAGTGGAGCGCCATATTAACCGCTTCACTTTTAAAGTCAACTAGAAAATTTAATTTTTCTTAATTAAGCTTTCCGTTTGGCTTTCCCCTCACTTAGCTCGTTGCTTTTCAGCGTTGTGCTCCGTGTCGGTGGATGCGCATTATAGGGAAATCGAAAACCATTGCAACCCCTTTTTCCCCTTTTCTATTAATAAAATGACCTCTATTTTCACCCTCAGAATATACATAAATTAAAAACAAGATACACACACCCAACTGTGGATAAGATCGCATAATTACGTCATTACACCGGCCATATCGCTCACAGCCAGCTTCCGGTTTCGCCTTCTATCCGGAGTATTAGAAACTCATATAATAAATAAAGTAGAAAAGTTTAAGCGCGAGGGAGTCATTGCATTTCTTTATTAGCTCAACAGTAAACAGTATAACAAGCAAGCGATCTCCTGGTAGCAGCATCGAATCATCCTAAGTCTATATTTTGCACCTGACAGCACTGCGTCGTCTTCCCACACTCGAAGCGGGATCTTATAGAATCATTTGATAGGTGTTATTAACCATTGCGGTTGGTGGCTAAGGAAGCTTCAGCGCTGCAGGCATCACTCGATATATAGATACATGATTACTTGAATAGACATGGGCGAAAATAACTTAATGAGTGTTTGGTAGTGATTGCCTGGTCGACGTGTCATTCATACTCGCCGCATGGCCTGTTAGCAGTTCCCGCATCAAGTGCGGGGTGACGGGGTGTTTGGTATGTCGACGTGTCATTCATACCACTGTGTCGCGTGTGAGCAGTTCCCGCATCAAGTGCGGGATAACAGGGGGGTGGGAATTGTGATCGGACAGTTATACAACTTTTTTAAATCGCACAAAGCAAAAAACCCGCTGCATTGCTGCAACGGGTTTGATGTACAAGGAGGTACGAATGTCGATGAGATTCATGGATGAATTAAGTGCAAAGTACAAAGACAGCGAGCAACGCGAGTTCATTTACTTTACGCAAGGTGAAACGAGCCTTTTTAGAGAACGTAGGCCTATTCCACCATCCAACCCAGCTTCATCG
>NZ_AHCD03000018.1 GCF_000238295.3 Pseudoalteromonas rubra | reverse complement strand
AATGGCCAACACACCGGAAACTTCTGAGTTCACCAGTATCAAAAAACGCATTGAACACGCACAGCTCGGCAAACAACCAAATAGCCTTCTGCGCTTTGCTGGCAACCCAAGGCAGGATATGCCCAAAGGATTACCCTTTGAGCTTAACTACTATATTGAACTGGTTGAGCTAACAGGCCTATGCATTCGTGCAGACAAGCGAGGTCACATCTGCGATGCCCACCCTATCCTCGCCAGATTGCAAATAGAGCCTGAAAACTGGCTAAAACTCACCACACGATTTACCAAAGTGTTCCACGGTGCAGTCGGCAGACAGCAAGCCGTGACTGAATACTGTGAGCACCTGCAAAAAAAGCGACGACCCAATCTGGCTAATTGTGAGCGCTTATTGGGGTAGAACAAGCCATTATCTGAATTACATATGATGACTGCCGCGCTCTGGCAGAGCTTAACCGTGCTCAAAAATACCAAATAACTACTGTTTCAGCTGGAGTTGCCCATCCGTACAACCTGACTTCTGAAACTTTTCGCTTTTTATTCGCAGAAGCAGTCATATTCATAGCCAGTGGACCGGTAACTAGAACAAGTAAGGCTGGGTGTCTTTGTTTTTTTGGGTGTCTTTGTTTTTTTTTGTTTTTTTTAGTAAGGCTGGGTGTCTTTGTTTTTTGTTGTTTTTTTTCTAGACTTTTGCACTAATCCAAATACCCCACCTCTGTCATACCGGACTTGATCCGGTAACTGTTTACAAGCAAACAGATGTTCAGTTGATACTGCCAGTCTAATCACAACGTTATTTTCGAGTTGCTTGTAGGCAGATTTCGCAGCAAGTGCACAATGACGATGAATGGTTGGTCATAACTGTTCACAAAAATAGATAGTTAAGCGGGGAGTATCCAAACCCAAATCCGATGGAAGTAAAGATGAGGAGTGGAGAGTCTTAATCCCCTATCAACCGGGGAGTATCCAATAGGTCAGAAATGTGCACTGTTGTGATTCGTCCATGAAGCGCCAACCAGTTCGGCCATCCAAGGCCTCACCTTCGAGCCTGAAAAAGCGGTGCTTTTTCCGGGCGGCTCTCAGCCTATCAAACGGGGAACATCCAAACGAATACAGATTGAATTCAGACTATCATGGAAAAAGTCTTAATCCCACATCAAACGGGGAGTATCCAATAGTTCAACGATGTGCATCAACCGGGAAGCATCCAGCCATGAATGTCCATGCAACTGGTGGTTCAGAAATGATATCTCAATCCCCTCTCACGCGGGGAATACAGCAAGCCATCAGAAACAATATACTCGCCCGGAGCTGTCTCAATCCCCTCTCACGCGGGGAATACAGCGCCTGTCCATCGCACAAATTAAGTTTGATATTGGTCTCAATCCCCTCTCACGCGGGGAATACAGCAGTGCTACAAAAAATACTGGGGCATGCGAAGATAGTCTCAATCCCCTCTCACGCGGGGAATACAGCAGCCTACTCTAAAACCTATATAGTACAAGACCAAAAGCCGGTTTTTGCGCTAACCTCGCTCAGAACCGCCCAAAGCAGCCGCATTCTAGGCATCCATATTACATAATACCAAGGTAAACATAAACTTACAGGAGCGCTAACCTCCCGGGGTTTTCATGAGAACCACAGGTTAGCGCAAACGGGGTTGTCTGAAGGTAGATTACGCATCAAGTGCACAATGACAGTAAGTTACTGGTGAGCATAGTGTACAACATAGTACCCGCAAAACACCCAAAAATCAGCCTTAAATCAGTGATAAGTCATGCGCTATCAGTACGCAGCATTTAGCCTTTTATCATCGGTTCTCAGGACCTAAACACTAATAAGACTGAATTAAGGACAACATCATGACCTTGCGTTATCCATTAAAGCATATATTGATTTCTCTGACTGCCATTGCCCTGGTCGCGGCGGTATTTCTGGTTCACACGTTGGGTGGCTTAAATAGCCAACCTGTGGTGTATGCAGAGCCACCAGCATTTGTTGAGCGCTACGCAACGGCAATCAACAACTCAACAGCCCCGATCCCATCAGTGCCAGCAAAGCCAAAAAGCAATGACACTGACCACACAGTTCTGACCAAATGGATGGAGGGTTTCACCTACGAGGAAACCCTCGCCTTTAAAGCGATTATGACCGGTGAAACCCTGGATGAGTTTTTACGTTTGTTTTCACACCCGGATAAAGCACAGCGGATCAAAGTGGCGTCGGCATTTGCTGCGGTGCAGATCAAGTACACCCATAACGAAGAGAGCGGTTACCCTAAAAAAAGAAACCAGTTTATGGCAGACAAAAGTTTAACGGCCCACTTCCCCGTGATCAGAAACGCTCTTGCCGAAGCACTCATCGCCACCGCCAAAGAGGGCATCCCTACACGTATTCCCTACACACTGGCATGGCTGACCGGTCAGGGACAGGAGACCATTGAACTATTTACCTGGTCCGCGCAACATCACCCGGATCATAATGTCAGGCGTTCCTCGATTTATTACGTATCGATACTGAATGGTGGAGAAAACGTTGCCGGTCCGCTGCTACAAAGTCGCATCCATGATCCAGTATATAGTGTACGCAAGCTGGCGCTGGATCTGCGATTCAGAAAGCTCATCGGTGATATTTAGCCTGAAAAAACACATAGGTTATTTCGTGATTGGCCTGCAAACGATAGATTAAATCATCGCTACCACGGCCAATCAGCTCAATCCCATATCAAAGTAATAATCTTATTAATCAAGAGCTTAAAATCTCATTGCAACACTGAGAGTGTTTAGTTTGAAAAGTACAAAGCAGCCGAATTTTCTTAGCAGAATTAAATCAATCAAAAATCAATGCAAAATCAGGCAGTAAACAGTCAACACGTTACTGTAGAGGCAGCCCTGTCTTATTCAGCCACAAAAAACCAGAACAATAAGGAACCGCCATGCACTCTGTTTATCGCATTTTTCCGTTATTACTTGCTGCATTGACAACCAGCCACAGCAGCCACGCACATGATCAAACAACTGAATTTAAAGGCCCTTATCTTGGCCAACCATCTCCAGGGCTGACACCTCAGCCCTTTGCACCTGGGGTGATTTCAACCGATAGACACCTTGAATCAGAAGTGTTGTTTTTACCCGACATGACTGAACTGTCATTTACCCGCTATGGCGGTGAATACGGACAAGGCACATTAATGGCAATGCAATACACAAGCGACAACTGGCGCTGGAAAACAATTCCTGCTGATGAGGCCAGCGCCTATCAGTCGCGCTTTAGCCCGCCCGTATCAGAAATTAAAAAAATGGCACCATTTGAAGATATTCCTATTATTGGCTATGCCCGCTCGGCTGCCGATACCATTTTCTTTTACGTGTTAAATTTTGACGACGGCAGCGGGCATTTAAGTTATTCACGCCGGGTCAATGGTAAGTACGAAACACCAATCAAAATGAGCAAAGCGGTTAACAAAGGCAAGTACATTGCCCATCCTTTTGTTGCACCAGACGAATCGTACCTTATGTGGGATGCTGAAAAGGACGGCGAAAACACACCCGATATCTACATCAGCTTCCGGCAGTCAGACGGTAGCTGGGGAGAAGCCATCAATATGGGTGACAAGATAAACACGCCATTGTACGAGCAACGCCCCAAAGTAACGCCTGATGGCAAATACCTGTTCTTCTGGCGTGGTGAGACCAAAACTAGAGAAGACGGCAGCCGCTATTTTATTGGCGACCCCTACTGGGTAGATGCGCAAATCATCGAGCAATTCAGGCCAAAGTTGTAAACTAGCTGTCTGTACCTATGCTCAGCCACTGCGTTCGCCCGGCATTTGAGCTAGTGGAATATGGCTGAGTTTGGTAGCACTCAACCACCAAACTTTTGTTATACCGGACTTGATCCGGTATCGACTTAGCCAACGACCAAATGGACGATTGGGCCTAAGCATTCTGTTTTGCACCTGAGCGTTGCCAGGCGTGCAATCTCAAGAGTTTGAGTTGGCATTGATTAAGTCTTAACCCCCTCTAGTGCGGGGAATGCAGCGAAATAGTTTAAGACTGTGCAGGTACTTCAATCGACAATGCGTCAAGTTACGTTTTCAACCCCAATCGAGCGGAGAGTATCCAAACGTTATCTACATTTCTGGCAAGGACGTGGCTGAAAAGTCTCAATCCCCTCGCGCGCGGGGAATGCAGCGGGGAATTCGGCATTGGTTGAATCACCAGTTGAAGTCTCAATCCCCTCTCGTGCGGGCAATGCAGCTGATAGGCATTTGCCTGATAGGCCAGACTGAGCTGTCTCAATCCCCTCTCGTGCGGGGAATGCAGCCTTGTGAGTGGCGCTTTGTTAGATCATTAACCGTCTCAATCCCCTCTCATGCGGGGAATGCAGCACAGGTATCACCAAAAGAGCAGGCCCAAAGCTCAGTCTCAATCCCCTCTCATGCGGGGAATGCAGCAACGGACCACCAAAAGTGCCTCTGAGTACGGTGGTCTCAATCCCCTCTCATGCGGGGAATGCAGCTTTACAATGCACTGTAAATATTATTACACTTTTGTCTCAATCCCCTCTCATGCGGGGAATGCAGCAACCATGGTGAAGATGGTGACAGTGACAGCATCGTCTCAATCCCCTCTCATGCGGGGAATGCAGCTTCGATTTGCAGGAGTGTCGCCGTACTTGGTGGTGTCTCAATCCCCTCTCATGCGGGGAATGCAGCACTCTGCTCCACAACCTATATATCACGAGGCCAGAAACCTGCTTTTGCGCTAACCTCGGTCAATTTTGAACATAGCTGGCGCATTCTACATATCAAAATTACACAATATGATAATAAACATGAGCTTATACGAGCGCTAACCTCCCGGGGTTTTAGTGAGAACCACAGGTTAGCGCAAACGGCGTTGTCTGACGGTAGATTCCGCAGCGAGTGCGGAATGACGATGAGTCGTTGGTCATTACGGTGCTCGAAGCTGGACAGTTAAACGGGGAGCGTCCAATAGGTCAGTAATGTGCACTTTGATTCGTCCATGAAGCGCTAAGTTGTGCGTTCGCCAGAATCGGCCATCCAAGGCCTCACCTTCGAGCCTGAAAAAGCAGTGCTTTTTCCGGGCGGCTCTCAGCCTATCAAACGGGGAGTATCCAAACAAATTGACCTGACCCCATCTGCACAGTGGTTTGATGTCTTAATCCCCTATCAAACGGGGAGTATCCAAACCATGTATCCTAAGGGCGCTAAGCCAGGTTGGTATAGTCTTAATCCCCTATCAAACGGAGAGTATCCAAACAAACAGCTTATCATGAAATGGGCCACGCTTGGTTGCCTTAACCCCCTATCAAACGGGGAGTATCTAACCGTATACCAACACAAAGGTTGTCGCCATCAATTCGTCTCAATCCTCTCTCGTGCGGGGAACGCAGCGGCATCAAGCCCCCATGTAGAGTTGAGATAAAAAAGTCTCAATCCCCTCTAAAATCGGGGTCACCGGTACCCTTTAATAGTAACTAGCTGGCTAGAGCAAGCTGTCTCAATCCCCTCTAAAGTTGGGGTCATTTCACCAAACAGTTCAACAACGGTATTGTTGATCCATCCATGAAGCGCTAAGCGGTGCATTCGCCAGAATCGGCCATCCAAGGCCTTACCTTCGAGCCGGAAAAAGCACTGCTTTTTCCGGGCGGCTCTCAGCCTATTAAACGGGGAGTATCCAAACCGCTTTGGTTTAGATACTAGTGGAAACTTGTTTTTGTCTCAATCCCCTCTCGCGCGGGGAATGTAGAAACTAACCCCATATCTATCAACAACTTATAAAAAGCCTTAATCCCCTATAAACTGGAGAACGTACAATAGTTCCACAATGTGCACATTGATTCATCCTTGAAGCTATAACCAGTTCGGCCATCCAAGGCCTCACCTTCGAGCCTGAAAAAGCGGTGCTTTTTCCGAGCGGCTCTCAGCCTATCAAACGGCGAGTATTCAACCTAGGTAGTGGTATCCGAGAGTTAGTAAGTAACGGTCTTAACCCCCTATCAAACGGGGAGTATCCAAACTAAAACAAAAGAAGCGTGTGACGCATTTGTTCCGTCTTAATCCCCTATCAAACGGGGAGTATCCAAGCATGTCTCCGTACTTTTTAATTCAGGTTTA
>NZ_AHCD03000017.1 GCF_000238295.3 Pseudoalteromonas rubra | reverse complement strand
TCACCCCTTTACCGTTCATTCATCGGCTTTGACCACCTTGCATCTATGATGGATGCAGCGCAGCGCAGCAGCGAAAAACAGCCCAGCTACCCGCCGTACAACATCGAAGCCTTAGCTGAAGACAAATACCAAATTACCATGGCGGTGGCCGGCTTTACGGAGCAGGAGTTGTCGCTGGAGTCGGAAAACAACACGCTGAGCGTCAAAGGCGAGAAGCAAAATAAAGAAGACAAAACCGACCGAAAGTTTATTCACCAGGGCATTGCCGAGCGCAACTTTGAGCGCAAATTCCAGCTGGGCGACCATGTAAAAGTGATTGGCGCTTCGCTTGAAAACGGCCTGTTACTGATTGACCTGGAGCGCGAAGTACCGGAAGCGTTGAAGCCAAGAAAAATTGAAATTGGTACCGGTAAGCTGATTGAAGGCTGATGCCTTAAGAGTAGTAACTACTCACTCCCTTTTCCTTGTATTACATTGTTGAATTTCCACCAGCCGCCCGCAAGGGCGGCTTTTTTGTGTGCTGTAAGAGATTATCTAAATTGCCACGCCCAGTGCCTCGGCCACCCGGGTGGCATGTGGACCTAACCAGCCCAGCACCGGAGTAAAACGCTCGACCAGCTTTTCACTATGGCTGGCAAAGCTTTCAGCCTCTTTGGCTATTTTAGCCGCACGGGCCAGCGACTCTGCTACCTCAGCCTTATCCGGCTGCGCCTGTTCGATTTCTTCTTGTGCCTCCTCCAACGCATTATTCAGCTTGCGCGGCTGCGCAATGCCAAGCTCACCCAACGCTGTGGTTAACTTACTCAGCGCCTGCTGAATATCCACCGTCTGAGGCTCAGGCATGGTGATGTTGGGAGCGGCATAAATCTGATTATGATCACCTGTGTTTATCACCGCGCCATTGGCATTGCCACCCACCTTTATTGTCCTGTCTGACATTGGAGTTACTCCTGTTCTAATTCATTGAGTTTTTCGACGATTGAATGGATCAGTTCACTATCTGGTATTTGCGCTAACGCTTCACAAGCAACTCGGTAATTACGCAACATCACCTTCATCCATGTTTTATATGCTTGTGGCCATTTTATAAAATAGGGAAATAACATCTGTATTGCCTCAAATCCACTGGAAAGGGCTGGTGTGTAAAGCCCTAAATCACTCTGTCGGTTAGCAAGATTATTCAACGACATGGCAAGATCTGGCACAAACGCATCCGGGCTTGCCAGAGCCAGTGCCCGAAAGTGTTTCACAGCTTCAAGTGCGTTTGACAGAGCAGCTTCTCGCTGCTCTTGATCACTTTGGATATTGGCAAGATTGTTAAGTGATATAGCCAAATCAGGCAGATAGACATCAGGGTGCATTTGAGCCAGTTTTCTCCTATATTCAACTGCTTCAAGCGCATTTGATAGGGCAGCTTTACTATCACCGAGTTCATTTTGTCGGTTAGCAAGATTATTGAGGGATATTGCCAGGTCAGGCAAAAAAGCTTCTGGATTGACTTTCACAAGCTCTCTTCTATGCTCAACGGCTTCAAGCGCATTTGATAGGGCAGCCTCACGCAGGCCTAGTTCACCTTGTTGGTTAGCAATGTTATTCAACGATGTTGCCAAGTCGGGTAGAAAATTATCCGGATTGATTTGAGCAAGCTCCCTTCTAAATTCAAGAGCTTCAAGAGCACTAGCTAAAGCAGCTTCATGAGCGCCCAGTTCACCCTGTCGATTAGCCAGACTATTCAAGGACATCGCCAAATCAGGCAAAAAGCGTTCAGGCCTTCTCTTGGCCAACTTTCTCCTTAGCTCTACAGCTTTCAGCACGAATGCTAAGGCACTTTCACGCTGACCAAGAACGCTTAGTCGATTGGCAAAGTTATTTATTGATTTAGCCAATCTGGCGATATCTTGTTCAGACATTGGCGTTTGTGTCTGTTTCTCTGCATGCAGGTATAGTAAGTTAGCTAGTTTACAAGCCAACTCAGCTAACGTCAGGGAGCTAAGTGGGATAGCACCGTCAAGTAATGCCAACAATAACGGGTTATGTTGATTAGCATCTATCAACTCATCTGCCCACAGCAACAACTGAGCCTGTTTTGCGTCTGGCTGGCTAACCGGGCAGGCAAAGTCCTGTAGCAGACGAACTAGCGCTGCAGCCGCATGCTCTAGACCATATTCAAGGGTCCGGGCCAAAATTGCAGGCGCTTTTAAGTTACGCTCCTGATCACTTTGCAGCAGCTGTATACACATAGCCTCGGCAATCAGATCTGGCTGAGTGGTTGACAGCCTGACTGATTCGCCCCCGTCATCCGTTGGCGGAAACGCTTGCTGCAATGCCTGCAGTTCTTTATCCAGGCTTGGACTATGCCAGCCCATGGCTACCAGCTCAGCGCTGAGCGTCTGGCGCATATCGGCAATACGGAGCCCGCCACACAGTAAATGAAAGCACAGGCAATGAGCCAGCTTAATGGCATCGCCCCCTTCGCCAAAACATTTGTAAAAGCGGTCGATTTCTCGCTGCGCCAGTTTTTCGGCCGCAGCCAGATAATGTAATGATAAGGCCGCGCGCGGCAACATGTCCCGACACAGAATACCGGCCATAACCAGCGCCAGTGGATTACCAAATTGCGGGTCGGCCAGCGCAGTATCAAAGTCGGCTTGTTCACCGACCTCGGGGATTGTACTAGTTTGAGGGTGCGGCACCAGCGCTTGCGCAGCATTCAGCGCAGCACACAATACTGCTCGCCGTAATGAGATATCACTCAGCCCAGCCAGCGCATAGGGCTCAAACTGGGTAAACAGGTCAAGTCGCGCCTGGTCGCTACCTAACGCAGAGCCCGTTAGCGTGTGCCACCAGCCAGCCTCTTTACTGGCTTCGCGCTCCAGCAGCAAGATACGCACCCGGATGCCATCGACCAGCTCGTCGAGCTGAGACAGGGCATCCAGCCATTGCGCTAGTGCCTTAGCATTGGCGCCGGCGTAATCAACCACCAGCAATAAAGAATGAGACCAGTTTGCCTGGGCAAATTTAAAGGCATGCGCCAGCTGTGCCAAGTCGTCGCTACGTACAAAACCCGCAGCCCAACCCGGTTGCTGCTCTGCCTGCTCGCACAGCTCAATGGCCAGTCGCGTTTTGCCACTGCCTGCAGAGGCAGTGATGGCAAAGACGGAAATATCCCTGTCGTCACTTAGCCATTCATTGAGTAACTTTAGCTCGTGCCCCCGGCCCAGCAATTTCAATGCTTTGTTGTGCGCGCTGAGAATATCCAGCACATTCGGTGGGGTTTGCGAACCTCGACGCCGCCGGGCAGGGGTATGATGGCGCACCAGCGGAATGCGAAATTCCACCGCACCTCCCACCTGATTATGATCACCACTAATAATAATGCTCTGATTGGCACTGCCCTGCACTGAAACGCTGCGCTCAGCCATACCTATTCTCCCTGGTGTTTGCTTATTTTTCATCCTAATCCAGCACTACAGGTCAGGCAAGGGATAACAGTTACCCAGCTCTGTAAGCTCGTGTAACTGGCACACCACAGATTGTGTTCCATACTTGCTCTCGGAAACCACAATCCGGGAGGATAACTATGCTGGACTCAACCCCACTGACCACCAAACAAGACACCACCTTTGTACAAAGCTATGGCATACATACGGGCTTTATACCGCGCTCACAATTGGTGAAAAAACACTGGATGCTGGCAGGCGATGACTATGCCAAATTGCAGGGACACTGGCACGATAACGCGCTCACGGCCATTTATGGCAACTATTTTGTGGTAGATAAAATCAATGGCGTTGAGGTCAGCGATGCCCAGGCACAGGCAACCCTTGAGGAATTAAGCCGGGTCACTCTGGCGCAGCAATTTGGTCCTCAGTACAGTAATAACATCAGCTTTTTTGCCTCAGACCGCAGCGTCGGCTGGGAATACCCCGTGCTCACGCCCTCACAGGCAAAAGAAATCAGCAACAGTCTGGATGTGATAGCCTACAACAAGGTGCTACGATATGCCTTCGCGTCAGCCTATGCGTATAGCCTGGAACCCGGTGGCTCATTTGCCTACCACGATGACCCTCTGTATCAAAAGTTAATGCTGACAAACGGTAAGCTGGAGATTATTGATTCATTACTCAATGTAGACGGCGTTTATGCCTTCGCGGTCAAAGTACCAGCCATTGCCTCTGAAAGCCTGGAAGAAGAAGTCATCATTGCCTACAAGGGCACCAATCCGTTTAACACCGGTGACCTGTACGAAGACTTTAAACTTTTTTTCGCCAACCTGGCCGAAACCGACATCGCCTGGCAACGCACCGCGTATGAGTTTTGTCAGCACATTTTGGATCAGTATCCACCCAATCAGGCATCTGTTGCCCCCGGCTACCAGATACCCGAAACGACAAACAGCCATAACGTAGTGCTAACCGGCCATAGCCTCGGCGGCTATACCGCAGTCGACTCAGGCGTACGCACAGGCATTCAAACCCGGGTTTTTGCCTCACCCGGCACTAAGATCATCGACACTTACGCCCGTTATTTCGCCAACACCATGCGCCTGCGTAATGTGATCAACTTCCGCACTGACTATGATCCAATTTCCTCTTCGGCATTGCGCCATGACGAAAACGAAGTCGAATTCCCGGCTTTCCCGGATAAAAACCTCTTTGTGAATCATTCGCTTGAAAATATGATCAAAGAACGCCTGATCCCGCTCTACCACAACTGGCAAGATCCAACAGCCCGCCCGAGCCAACTATTTATCACCCCGGACGCCAGCATAGGCGCAGGCCTAAAATTCCGCACAAATTTTTGGGGGTCCACTACAAAAGGCGATTAAGTATCGCCTTTTGTCAGTGGACGCGAGCCCTGGATGGACGACGAAAGACCGACGATTAAGTATCGTCGCAGCTTGAAGAGATGAGCGCATGGATGCGCGATGGACGCAACTACAGGGATGTACTTTACTTATAACACATTGAAAAACCTACAATTAAGTATCGTCGCAGCTTGAGGAGATGAGTGCACGGATGCGCGATGAACATAACTACAGGGACGTACTTTACTCCCAGCTTTAACGATTAAGTATCGTCGCAGGCTCGGCGCCCCCGCATGAGGAGATGAGCGCATGGACCTACATGGATGTGGGAAGTAGAACAATGCAGGAGCACATTGTCGAGATGCGCGATGGACATAACTACAGGGACGTACTTTACTCCCAACTTTAACGATTAAATATCGTCGCAGGCTCGGCGCCCCCGCTTGAGAATAATAACGAGTAGCCTCCATCATCTCGGCTTCACTTCCGTCATCCCGGCCTTGAGCCGGGAACCACTGGCAGCAAAACGGTGGATGACCTGAGCAAAGATCCATAGCAAATAACCAAAAATAAAAATCAATTAAAATCAAAGATATAAAAAACACTCAAACTTTTTTCAAAAAACTTGCTTGAAAAGCGTTTGCCCCGGCCATAGATAGATTTGTGAGGACGCCGACAGG
>NZ_AHCD03000016.1 GCF_000238295.3 Pseudoalteromonas rubra | reverse complement strand
ATCCACGGTGAGGTCCAGCACCCAATAGTCGTGTTCAGCGGTGATTGTTTGGTGCAGCGGTGCCAGATAATCCGGGTCCAGAACGCTTAACTCAAACTGTGGACGCGGTAAGCGGTTGTACCACCAGATAGCTGTTGCATCACGCTCAAGCAACTCAAATAAAGCCTGTAAGATGGCTTCTTCCAGATTATTACCAGCGGCACAGCCATTAGAGTGCCATTTGCCAAAGCGGTCTTCTTCAAACGGCGTATTGGCAAAGCAGCAAACGGTGGGCACAAAGACTTTTTCATCGCGTGTAAGCGACCACAGAGCAGTCCAATTGACAGCCTCTCCAGTATAGGAAAGCGCGGCTTGCTTACGCTGAGATTCTGAGTCCGCAGGGTCCGCAAAGCGCGCATACTGCAGCTCGCTGTAGGGTAACAACTGAGAAAAGCTATAACTGCGAGCGTCCAGCTGATGAGCCTGTGCGACTTGAGTTAGCTCATCGCCCACATACTGTGCATTTTTACGTTCGACAGCTTCGCATAATGCACTGGCCTTAGACTGTTCGTGTGTGACGCCTTTGCCTAAGCAAACTTGTACAAAGCTTTGTGAATCAATGTTTTCTGAAGCCCTAACGGTTGGGGTTTTAAAAAATGCTGTTCTATAAATTATGATTGGGGTGTCGCTATTTTGTGAAATAGGCTCCAGGTGAGTAATTGCCCCGACTTTTGTACCTACAAATGGCATTAATCGTTCAACAGTCGCTTTAGCAGTTTGAATACGAGAGCCGCCATCGGAATTTGTTACCATCGCTGAAGAGGCTAGGGTGATATGGTGATCAACACTAAGAGGTGAGTTGAGCCTCAGTGGCACCACATACTCCTGAGTATTAAAATCTCTGATATCAATACATAACAGTGTCTGTTTTTCTGTATCGATATGATGATTTAAGCACATGCTTAAACTGTAGAGGTTTTTTTTCAGGTATGTGGCAGTATCCTCATTAGTTGGTGGGTTGACGTCCTGTCCAGGCAACTTTTTGGATAAGTAGTGTATTACTGGTTTATTGTGCAATAAGAGCTTTCTTAGTGTCGTAAAGTCGCCATAGTTACTGAGCTTAGGTGTGATGCTTACCGTGTGCCCAGAAACTTCAATCAGATAACCAGGCACATTCTCACTGGATAATGTCCTGTTGAGCTTGTCACAAAGGAAATTTTCAGTGATTTGGATGTGGGTATCAGGCAGTTTACTAATCAACCTATTTAAAGTGCCATCACTTTCGAGTGAGTTATTGATATTACGTGCATACTCTGAGACCGGCCCTACGAGTTGTAAAAAAGTCCCTTTATGCAGGAAATTGCCAACATATCTCAAGAAGTGGTTGGCATCTTCATGAGAGGTAGGTTCATCTATAATCGACTTGATAGTTCGCTTACCATCAATACACGATATAAGAGGGAAGTCCTGATTGCTGAACAAAACCTCACCATCAGTAGATATTACAACAATATCACTGTTATTTAGGATGATAGGTTTATATTGAGGTTGCCAGCCAATTATCAAGTCAAAATTAAGTGTCATAAATTGAATAGAGGCCTTGGGTTATTTTGCAAAATATCTGAAATTTGCTCATTGCTAAGACTGGGCATTTCATTGGCCATTTGTGCAAGGTCAAAATGAAGGTGGTCCGGGTGAGGGTAATCACTCCCAAAGATGAGCTTTTCGTGACCTATCGCGTTAACCGTTTCACTTATAGGCTCTCCAATTTCAACACCAACCCAACAGTGTCTGATAAAGTATTCAGATGGGCGCATTCTTATATTGGTATGTGTGATGGATGGAAACTCGTTGTGACAAATATTATCCAGCCTCCATAACCAGTGGGGTACCCATGAACAACCAGCTTCCAGAAAGGCTATTTTCAATTTGGGGTTGCGCTCAAAGACGCCAGACTCGAGAAGAGAAACAAATGCCATTTGTGCCTCCATTGGATGAGAGCACGCATGGAGTGAGAATCGATTCTTGAATCGGTCCATACCAACAGTCTCACCTTGCAAGTGTGTACCTCCATGGAATGTAACTGCTAATTCATGATGTGCACATGCTTGCCAAAATTGTTCGTATCGCTCATCGCCAAGCGATATGCCAAGTATTGGTTCTGGTCTTAGCGCAAGAGCACTCCATCCCTTTCGCACAGCATCTTCAACTTGTTCTAGTAAGGAGCTGGGATCATGACGGCTAATCAGATAAGCTGGAATAAGTCTGTCTTTGGCATAATTGCAATAGTCCTCAATCCAACGGTTATAGCCTTTCGCAAACTCCAGCGATGTCAGCGCATCTACCTTACTGTGATTTACGATAAGGCCAGCAAAAGTAGGATATATGATTGCTTTATCCACACCCGTTCTGTTCAGTTCTTCTAGGTGATCAATTGGATTTGTAGCAGAAAGTCGTTCATTGATACTTTCGCTATTGATTAGCGCTGAGGCGATTTGTAGATCTTTACCCCAGTTACTGAATACAGGTTCTTCACCGACCATATAGCTCGGAGGAATAGGGAGTTGCTTGCCCGATTCGTCTTTCAGGTCAATTTCCGCACTTGCAGGTTTTAACCAGATAGGCGTTTTTTCGTATACATCTTTGCTTATATATTCTTTCCAGATTTCAACTGGCTCAATTACGTGTCTGTCACAATCAATGACTTTTTGCATGCTAAAAATTACTCTCTTTCGTATATAGTAGGGCAGAATCGTTCATCATTAATTACTAGTGCATAACCGTAATCTTCTACGTTATTATCAAATTCAACCTCGTCCGTGAAAAGGCCAACGGTGATGACGATTCTGTCTGTTGGAGATTCGTTAGGGTAACTACCATGTAGAGCATTGAAATCATGGAAACTGATCCCACCCAGGGGTAGTGTCACTTGTTCCTCTTTCCAATTCTGAGTTTTGTAGAAGTTTTGTAAGAGAGGCACTTGTGAGTTTATATTTTGGATTTCGCCACCTGTATGCTCAAGCGTTGGCTCCCATGTATGTGAGCCTGGTACGATAACCAGTGGGCCAGAGTTTGAATTAATATCAACCAGAGGGATCCAAGCAGTCAGAGTACCCTTTTTAAAAAAAGGCATATGTTGCGAATCTCTATGAAATCCTACGTTGCCCTTGGATTGGGACCCACTCGGTTTGTAAAATAGTTGGCATCCCCATACATTTATTTTTGAAGCACCTGTTAGTTTGGCTGCTAGATTACCAATTTGAGATTGTGTAATTGCCTGATAAATACGTTCATCCGACATGTGTATCTGTGTCAGACGAGTTAATTCTGAGTTGCCATCGCCAAAGTGACACCAAGGCTGAACTCCTGTTTGGTATTCTTTTTCGAGGACTTGTTTCACACCCTGTTTGGCTTTAAGTAGTAAATCTATATCCAGGATAGGTTGGTCAAAAACGGCATAGCCGTTTTCGGAGAAAAAGTTTTTTACCGTCATTTTAATTCGAGGCCATTTATTAAAATGGCCTCACTCCAGGTTATCAGGTACTGGTGAATGGCTGATTTGCTCGAGCTGCGACAAGGTCTGCAAGTGCCATTGGGGAGACATCTTCAGAGTAATCTGGTGCAGGCAAGTCAATAAACAGCGTGCTGGTGTATTCGTTTACGTTATACACTTTTTCCCCAGCCTCTTCTGTAGCCGGCTCTTTGCTTGCATATGAAAGATAGATGTTTAGTTCATCAGCAACTTTATATCCCAAGTTTTCCAGCAAAACAGGGTAATCTCTTAGATTTGGCTTAGTAACAGGATCAATACACTCAGTTGTACTCAAAGCCCAGTTATAAGAGATCAGGCGAGGTACAAAATGCAACCAGCTGTAGTCGTCATCAACACCTTCGCTTCCGCCTCTGTCTGAATTTTCAACTTCATTACTGCCTATGGCAGAGTTTATGTTGCTATAGCCACTAGCTTTATGACTTGAATTTGAATCGACCAGAGCATCTATTTTTAGGTTTAGCGGGGTATGTTCAGAAGAAGTTGAACTAGCTGGATAATGAAATAATTGAGAAAATGGAAAAAATCTTTGCATTGATATGTAGTCCGATAACACGCTACTTCTCTCCGCATTTATACTATGGGGCGGTAGCTTGACTTCCAAGTCTATCAGTAAGTTTCTCCAACCATTTTTACTGGACCAAAAGGTAGATGAGTCATATATTGGTGTCCGACTATCTTCATTTCTTTCGCAAATGTTAATGATTGAGTACTGTTGACTCGCGTCTTTACCTGTCAGGTTTGATAATAGGCTCACCCCATGTGAAGCACTGCCGTCTTTGTTAAAATGGGTGTATTCTCGGATATTAGAAATACCCAGATTCTTCATTATGTAAAAAAGTCGGTTTTCCCCCGCGTTAGCTAATACGCGTTCCTTGTTGTCCCATAAATAAGATATTATCTTTTGGAAGGCAATATCCCACTCAGAGTTTGTTGTCACTTTCCAGTTAATTTCATTTGTGCTGTTTGTCATGGTAGTTCCTTTTGCTTACAGATTTTCGACCTGTTACTCGATACGAGTATAATTAACACAGCGTTTGTAGTGAAGGCTTTCCTTTTTAAGTTTCATCAATCAATAGCTATAGAATTTGGTCAGGCTTGAAATATTGTGACAGTAGTGTAACTCACAGCTCTTGTCGTTAAATATACAACCCTTGCTGATTAATCGTCTTTTCCGTCAATGCTTTATCCAGCCAACCGAGTTTGACAGGTGTCTCATAAAGCCGTGGATTACCTAGTTGTGGCCAGATGTGGCACAGCCCGGGTACAAAGACTTTAGCAGTGCTCAGTGGAATAGGCGAGCGTGAATAATCCAGTGCCAGTGTTTCCATATCCAGATTGTTTAACTGTTCAACAATGGCCAGAATATCACCCTTCAGATCACCGCTTTGTGTTAGTTGATAGCTTGCACGAGGTGCATTGGCCTCAGGCTGAAGGAAACTAGCATCGGTAATGGCATCAAAATCAAAGGGGGCACCATTTTGGTCCCGGATAGGAATAAGCTGACATAACTCAGTGAGCGCACGTTGTGCGGCCATTTCGGGTTTTAAGTGGCAGCCGAAGCCAAATACATACCCCTGAGTTGCTTTGTTACGGCCAATCGCTGCCATCACGG
>NZ_AHCD03000015.1 GCF_000238295.3 Pseudoalteromonas rubra | reverse complement strand
TATATGTACACCTCGACTCTGTCCAGACTTTTATTAAGGTCTGGACTACTAATTTTTCATTCTTTGATTAACTGGTTAAGCTGCTTACGTATATCCGGCCTGTTTGTAAGGTTCGTCGACCTTTGGCCCTAATGAGAACCGCCCCTCTGCTGCTAATCGTCCCTTCGAACTTGATGTTTCTGTGTGTCTGCCAGCGTTCACAGAGGTCGGTTTAACCTGTTAAATCATTACCTTTCTAGCTTAGTAGGTTGGTTACACTACTTTGTACTCTGTTTTATTTGCCAACATTGACCAGATTATCCGTGCTAGCTTATTTGCCACCGCAACCACTGCTTTGTGTTTGCCCCGGCGCTCCATGACTTTTTCTGCCCAATTCGATAGACCGTCATCACTTTGTTTAGCATAACGTAAGACACTCCACGCACCTTGAATAAGCAAGCGCCTTATGTATTGATTGCCTCGTTTGGTTATGCCATTTATTTTTTGCTTGCCTCCACTAGAGTGCTCTTTAGGAACTAAACCCAAGTTTGAAGAGAAATGCCTGCCATTTTTAAAGTGCTTACCATCGCCAGCAAAGGCTTTAATTGCTGTGGCCGTGATAGTCGATACACCTTTTATCTTTACTAATCGCCGACAATCCTCATCTGACTTTACTTGTGAGCGCATTAAAGCATCTATATCGCTTAACCGTGCTTCCACCTCTTGCCATTCTTGTCTGACATTGCCTATCAAATGCCTAATGCCTGAACTTAGGTCATTTTCTCCATCCTCTAAGATTTCTGTTAACTTATGCTTTAGTGCCTTGTCCCCTGGAGCTATCACAATACCGTACTCATTCAATAATCCGCGTAGTTGGTTTGTCAGCCTGGTCTTTTGGCTCACCCAGCGGCTTCTCACTTTGTGCAGCATGGAAGATTCTGTTTGTTCCAGACTCCGCGGTTTAACGAAATACATGCTCGGCCTTACGGCAGCTTCTGTGATAGCAAAGGCATCATTCCTATCGTTTTTATTACCCTTAACAAAGGGCTTTACGTGAATTGGCGGGATCAGCCTTACCTTGATGTTTAGCTTTTCCAATTCACGTCCCCAGTAGTTTGAGCCTGAACAAGCTTCCATAGCGACAATAGCGTCTGGATAGTTCAGCAGGAATGGCAACAGCTTGTTTCTTTTTAGTGCTTTATTAAAAATCGGCTTTCCTGCCTGGTTAACACCACAGACTTGAAGCGTATTTTTTGCCAAATCAATTCCAATTAGACATACTTTCATTTGAACACCTCTTGTGATTTATATTGAATCGTCAAATCAATATTGGTGCATTGCGACGCCGTTTGCACTTGAGGTGTTCATCTCATCATCC
>NZ_AHCD03000014.1 GCF_000238295.3 Pseudoalteromonas rubra | reverse complement strand
ATGGCAAAAGAAAAGTTTGAACGTTCGAAACCGCACGTTAACGTTGGTACTATCGGCCACGTTGACCACGGTAAAACTACCCTAACTGCAGCAATCACTAACGTACTTGCAAAAGTATACGGTGGTGAAGCGAAAGACTTCGCATCAATCGATAACGCTCCAGAAGAGCGTGAGCGTGGTATCACAATCTCAACTTCACACGTTGAGTATGACACTCCAACTCGCCACTACGCGCACGTTGACTGTCCTGGACACGCTGACTACGTTAAAAACATGATCACTGGTGCTGCTCAGATGGACGGCGCGATCCTGGTAGTTGCTGCAACTGACGGTCCTATGCCTCAAACACGTGAGCACATCCTACTTTCTCGTCAGGTTGGTGTACCTTACATCATCGTATTCATGAACAAATGTGACATGGTTGACGACGAAGAGCTACTAGAGCTAGTAGAGATGGAAGTTCGTGAACTTCTTTCTGAGTACGACTTCCCAGGTGATGACCTGCCTCTAATCCAGGGTTCAGCTCTTAAAGCGCTAGAAGGCGAGAAAGAGTGGGAAGACAAGATCGTTGAGCTTGCAGAAGCACTAGATTCTTACATCCCAGAGCCAGAGCGTGACATCGATAAGCCTTTCATCATGCCTATCGAAGACGTATTCTCAATCCAGGGTCGTGGTACTGTTGTAACTGGCCGTGTTGAAGCTGGTATCATCAACGTGAACGACGAAGTTGAAATCGTAGGTATCAAAGAAACTACGAAGACAACTTGTACAGGTGTTGAAATGTTCCGTAAGCTGCTTGACGAAGGTCGTGCAGGTGAGAACATCGGTGCACTTCTACGTGGTACTAAGCGTGATGAAGTTGAGCGTGGTCAGGTTCTTTGTAAGCCTGGTTCAATCAACCCACACACTAAGTTCACTTCAGAAGTATACGTACTGTCTAAAGATGAAGGTGGCCGTCATACTCCATTCTTCAAAGGCTACCGTCCACAGTTCTACTTCCGTACAACTGACGTAACTGGTAACGTTGAGCTACCAGAAGGCGTAGAAATGGTAATGCCTGGTGACAACATCAAGATGACTGTTGAGCTAATCGTTCCAATCGCGATGGACGAAGGTCTACGTTTCGCGATCCGTGAAGGTGGCCGTACAGTTGGTGCTGGTGTTGTAGCTACAATCGTAGAATAATCTACAGATTGCAGTAACACTGTGAAAAAGGTCGCTTAGGCGGCCTTTTTTAATGCCTGA
>NZ_AHCD03000013.1 GCF_000238295.3 Pseudoalteromonas rubra | reverse complement strand
TTGATTGGATGTCTGTGTTATTCCTGTGTTATTCAACCCCCAGTTAGGGGGATGGAAAGATGAAATCCACATGATAATTTTTAGACTGGCTTTAACCAATAACGCATATAAAAAAGAGATTTCGAAAATGAAAAAATCAGTCTTAGTAATGGCAATTGCATCAACTATATTAATGGTCTCAACTGCGAACGCTAAAGTAGGCATTGGTGGAGGTGGCTTGACTGGCCCTAAACCTAGTATTAATTCATTTAATGTTTCTATGAATCAGCGAAGCCATCCAGTTTATGCCTTTACTACTACACCACCCAGAACACCTGGTAATTCGATTAGTGCCAGCTGGAGTGTTAGTGGAACAAATAGCTGCAACTTCGAGTATCCAAATTCGTCCATGTCAGTTTCTACAAATTCGTTTGCGGTATTTTCTCTGGCAAATGAGTACGATCTGGTAAAATTAAAGTGTGCCAATAATAATGGCACAGTGTCTCGTTCAATTTCACTTGGAACCGTTCCCGGCTTGCCTGAACTAAAGGTTGAAGAAGTCAGTAGCATGTCGAAAAAAGTTGTGCCAATTAGTGGAAACCACTATGGTCCATATCATGCTCATGAATATACTATTATTTTTAAATCCAGAAATGCCATTTCATGTGATTACAAACCTATTGGTAGCGGGAAGTTTATAACCGAAAATCCGCGAGTTATTTCAACTGATGATACAACTCGTACCTGGTCTTTGAAGTTTAGGTATGGGCTAAATGAAAGTCCCACATTTGATATTGTTTGCGATGGATACCATCCCGTTTATGGCAACATTGTTAGTAGTAATGCGCTAAGATATTCAGA
Organism: Pseudoalteromonas rubra; assembly: GCF_000238295.3. Taxonomy (NCBI): domain Bacteria; kingdom Pseudomonadati; phylum Pseudomonadota; class Gammaproteobacteria; order Alteromonadales; family Pseudoalteromonadaceae; genus Pseudoalteromonas; species Pseudoalteromonas rubra. The sequence goes on along the minus strand of NZ_AHCD03000013.1, from coordinate 340 downwards.
ATAAGTATGCTTGAACCGATTAACTCTGTTATTCATCGGTTCTATCTGCCCAATATTTTATAAAGTTAGACAGAATTGATACTCGCAGACACCCATTCAAAAACTTCTAACACATGACAAGCCAGAAAAGGAACAGATAACAATGGATATCCATGTTTTTTCCCCCTCACTGAGCGCTGGTTTTGAATGGGTGTCTCTTTTAATACTCCTTTTAATACTCCAAATTTAGGACAGTTTTTAATTGGGTGTCCACGCACTTTTCTCGGCAGACATCCATTCCTACACTGAATAAAATCGCTCACTGAGCACTGCTTTTGAATGGGTGTCTCTTTTAATTTTC
>NZ_AHCD03000011.1 GCF_000238295.3 Pseudoalteromonas rubra | reverse complement strand
TGAATTAGTTCCGACTAGACCTGACATTTCGATTTGAAAAATTGAGAGTTACCCGTTTTGATAAAGGTGTCGAATCTTTGTTCAAAACAACTAAGGAGTAACTCTCATGTTACATACTAACAATCCAATCATTAAACACAAAGCTGGTTTGCTCAACCTGGCTGAAGAGCTTGGAAACGTATCTAAAGCCTGCAAAATGATGGGGGTTTCGCGAGATACATTTTATCGTTATCAAGAGCTCGTTGATGAAGGCGGTATTGATGCACTCATCGATAAATCGCGTAGAGCACCAAACCTGAAGAATCGCGTAGATGAAGAAACTGAAAAAGCAGTTTGCACCTACGCGCTTGAATTTCCGGCTCACGGGCAAGTCAGAGCCAGCAATGAGTTGAGAAAACAAGGCGTGTTTGTTTCTGCCAGTGGTGTGCGGTCAATTTGGTTGCGCCATGACTTGGAAAACTTTAAAAAACGTCTGAAAGCACTAGAGGCTAAAGTCGCGCAAGAAGGTATCATTCTCACAGAGTCCCAGGTAACAGCCCTTGAGAAGAAAAAACAGGACGATGAAGCCTGCGGCGAAATTGAAACTGAGCACCCCGGATACCTTGGTTCACAAGACACTTTTTATGTCGGAAACCTAAAGGGAGTTGGCCGTATATATCAGCAAACTTTTGTTGATACATATTGTAAAGTCGCTTTTGCAAAGCTCTACACCACTAAAACACCGATCACAGCAGCAGATCTACTGAATGATAGAGTTTTACCCTACTTCGAGCAGCATGAGCTGCCCATGTTAAGGATCCTCACAGACCGGGGAACTGAGTACTGCGGTAAGGTTGAGCACCATGACTACCAGCTTTACCTAGCGATCAACGACATAGACCATACTACAACCAAAGCGATGTCGCCGCAGACAAACGGTATCTGCGAA
>NZ_AHCD03000010.1 GCF_000238295.3 Pseudoalteromonas rubra | reverse complement strand
GGCTCCACCGGCACCCCCAAAGGCGTGGAGATCAGCCACCGGGCCCTGATGGATTATTTGAACTTTGCCCTCAAAGGCTACTATGCCGACCACCTCAACGGCTCACTGCTGGTGACATCACACGGTTTTGATATTGGTGTTCCGAGTTTGTACTTACCGCTCTTGAGTGGTGGCAGTGTGCAATTGCTGGATAATCAGGAGTTGTTACCGGTCCTGAGTAAAGCGCTGAATAAAGCGGATGAGCCACGACTGGTGCGGATGACGCCGCATCATGTGGAAGGGATACTGGCCTTGCAGGAGGCGCCGCTTGCAGGCGTGCAGCACGTGTTTGTGATTGGCGGTGAGCGCTTTGAGCGCGATGTGGCACTGGCCTTACAAACCCAGTTCCCGGACAGTCAGGTATTCAACCACTATGGTCCGTCTGAGGCTACGGTAGGCTGTGTGATGTATGACATCAGTGCCAATCAGGCCGACTTACCGGCGGAGCTACCCATTGGCCGGGCCATGGACAACACCTATGCCTATGTACTGGATGCGCAGCTTAACGCCCTGCCACAGGGTGCCCGGGGTGAGTTGTTTGTCGGCGGGCCGTGTCTGGCCACAGGTTATGTGAATAACCCGACGCTGAGCGCCGAGCGCTTTATTGAGAACCCGTTTTATGACCCCAGTGATGCGACCAGTCCGGCCCGTTTGTATCGCACCGGCGATCAGGTGCGCTATCAAAACAGTGGCGAGCTGATGTTTTTAGGACGCATAGACGAGCAGGTTAAGATCCGGGGTTTCCGGGTGGAGTTGGGTGATATCAGCAGCCAGTTGCAGCAAATCACTGGCGTTGAATCCGCTGAGGTGTTGTGTAAACCCCTGTCTACCGGCCCGGAGCTAGTCGCCTATATCAAGGCACAAGACTCGGCGCAGCTGGGTGC
>NZ_AHCD03000009.1 GCF_000238295.3 Pseudoalteromonas rubra | reverse complement strand
TGCCACTGGGTGTCTGGGTATTTTCTCAAATGTAGAACAGTTTTTGATTGGGTGTCCGTTGTAGTGCTACTAGACAAAAGTGCAAAATAAAAAAGACAAAACCCAGATACCAACACGACTCCCGCTCCATTTGGCAGAACTTTTGTTACCAACAAGGTTAGAGGTGTGACGGCCCCGACATAACAGACAATTAAATATATCGCCCTGCTCCTCACTACCGATAAAACTACCCTGAAGATACACATAGCAGCTATCGTGATAAGAAGTGTGATCATGCTGAGTGCTCCTTTGTCTTGATTTAATTTTGCAGTATCAATCTACGATAGTTGCTATCCGAATCTCTATTTTCAGCACTGTATTTGCCACTTGTCTAATCACAGGCAGAAAGGCACAGAAACACAGAAAAGAAAGGCTGACACCCATTCCTACACTGAATAAAATCGCTCACTGAGCACACGTTTTGAATGAGTGCCCCCTTTAATTTATTCTTTAATAATCATCTCTTTAGATATATGTACCTTAAAACTTCATTTGTACCGCTGCATTCATTCTTGCCACCAACATTTACTTCCATATCAGACATATATGCAGCTAATGCCATAGAATAGACTTCCGCCATATTCTTTCTATCTAAATGAATTATAAAGTACTTAGAACCATTGCTATTGCAGACAGATTGAAATGGGGTTTCCGGTTCGAGGTAAACGACATCTGCTCCAAGGTCATTTACCCACAAACTCTTTATTTTAGTTTTAACTGTGCCTGATGCATCAGCATTAAAGCATAAAAATAAAACAAATATAAAACTCAACACTTTCATTTTATTACTCCTATTTTTACAACGCCTAATTCTTAAGAATCCAGAGACACCCATATTTAAAATCAATAAAAAAGGGCATGTGCGGCTTTGTTTTATCT
>NZ_AHCD03000008.1 GCF_000238295.3 Pseudoalteromonas rubra | reverse complement strand
CGCTGCGCCTGTGCGTCATCCAGCGTGACATGCACGGTCTCAATGCCCGAGCCGTCGTTTAGTACGTCTGTCAGACCATAAGGCAATGTTGGTTCGCTGACCTCACCCAGCATCTGAGTGAAAAAGGCCTCAGTATCCAGACTCGCTGTGCGTGCCAGTGTGCGACCGACAAATTCCCGGTAGGGCACCGGCTCAGCCAGGCTCGCTTCATTGCCGTGCAGCAGCGCCGTCAACTCATGCACCAGAATTTCCAGCGACACGTGATCTGAGATCAGGTGATGCTCACACAACAGCGCATAATGCTTACCCTGCGCGGCGTCTTCGCACACGCTCAGTTGCAGCAGCGGCGCATTTTCCAGCTCAATCCACAGCGGCTGTTCAGCCACATGTGCACTGAACGCGGCCCGGACATCCGCTTCCCCGCTGAAGTCCAGCTCAGTCACGGGCAGCGCTACCTCACGCTGTACCACCTGAAGTGCAGTGGTGCGGTTGCGCCACAGGATGGCGGTGCGCAGCACATCGTGGCGGGCAATCAGCGTATTCAGTGCCCACTTAAAGCGCTCAAGAGACTCGCGGCTGTCGAACTCAAACGTGGTGCTGGTAACATACGGGTCCTGCCCTTCACTCATGGTGTGTACAAACAGCACGCCTTCTTGCAGCGGTGCCAGCGGGTAGATGTCCTGAATATTGACCATGCCACCGGGAATAGTCTGGGCAATATCCGTAAGCTGTTGCTCATCCAGCTCAGTGAGCGTCACCATCTGTGGGGTGATTTTGCTGCAATCCGCCGGAATTAAATTGGCGGGCACACAACTTGATTCCTCACTCCCAAGTGCCC
>NZ_AHCD03000006.1 GCF_000238295.3 Pseudoalteromonas rubra | reverse complement strand
GTCTACCCCACCATGGGGTTGCTCAAACTAAGATACAGTAACGGCCAGTGGACCCGTGAAGTACTCTCTGAATCACAGTTTAGAGCCATAGAATCTCAGTTGCAGCTGAGCGCCTCGCTGACAGAGCGTTTGCGCTGGCAAGACATAGATGGTGACGGTATCAGAGATTATGTACTTTTCACTGATGCATCCTCCTACCATGATGCGAGCCTCATTTCGGTTGGCACTAAGTCGGGCGCGATCCGTGCACTTAAGCTGCCGTCGGGCACCAATCTGGCTAACAACTATCAACTTACAGATGTTAACGGTGATGGCCGGCTGGATGTGAAGTCGGGCTCTGAGGTTTTCCTGGCATCGGCAAATGGTACTTTCTTATACACCGGGCAAGGCGCAGTAGAGCCAGCCAGCAAAATAGATACCACGGCAGGCAGCTTTAGAGTGGATGAAACGGGTCAGGCAACCTACACAGTACCCGTGACCTTACCTAAGGGTCCTGGTGGCATCACACCGTCAGTTTCTATCTCTTATAGCTCTGCTGCGGGCGTCGGTAATGCCGGGTATGGGTGGAATGTCGCAGCCGCTTCTGCCATTACCCGATGTACAAAAAACATTGCAACAGACGGTAAACAGCAAGCGGTCAGAATGCAAAAGAGCGA
>NZ_AHCD03000005.1 GCF_000238295.3 Pseudoalteromonas rubra | reverse complement strand
TTTTGGGTTGTATGGTTAAGTGACTAAGCGTACACGGTGGATGCCTTGGCAGTTGGAGGCGATGAAGGACGTACTAACTTGCGATAAGCCTAGTTGAGCCAGTAAGAGGCGCTTGAGACTAGGATTTCCGAATGGGGAAACCCGGCCCTTTGGGTCATCATGCAGTGAATACATAGCTGTATGAAGCGAACGCGGAGAACTGAAACATCTAAGTACCCGTAGGAAAAGAAATCAACCGAGATTCCGAAAGTAGCGGCGAGCGAAATCGGATTAGCCCTTAAGCTTTAATGTAGTTAGTGGAACATTCTGGAAAGTATGACGATACAGGGTGACAGTCCCGTACACGACAACTTATTTAAAGTGAAATCGAGTAGGTCGGAGCACGTGAAACTTTGACTGAATATGGGGGGACCATCCTCCAAGGCTAAATACTCCCAACTGACCGATAGTGAACCAGTACCGTGAGGGAAAGGCGAAAAGAACCCCTGTGAGGGGAGTGAAATAGAACCTGAAACCGTGTACGTACAAGCAGTAGGAGCCCTTCGAGGGTGACTGCGTACCTTTTGTATAATGGGTCAGCGACTTATATTCTGTAGC
>NZ_AHCD03000004.1 GCF_000238295.3 Pseudoalteromonas rubra | reverse complement strand
TTGAGGACAGTGCCTGGTGGGTAGTTTGACTGGGGCGGTCTCCTCCCAAAGAGTAACGGAGGAGCACGAAGGTTGGCTAAGTACGGTCGGACATCGTACGGTTAGTGTAATGGTAGAAGCCAGCTTAACTGCGAGACAGACACGTCGAGCAGGTACGAAAGTAGGTCATAGTGATCCGGTGGTTCTGAATGGAAGGGCCATCGCTCAACGGATAAAAGGTACTCCGGGGATAACAGGCTGATACCGCCCAAGAGTTCATATCGACGGCGGTGTTTGGCACCTCGATGTCGGCTCATCACATCCTGGGGCTGAAGTCGGTCCCAAGGGTATGGCTGTTCGCCATTTAAAGTGGTACGCGAGCTGGGTTTAGAACGTCGTGAGACAGTTCGGTCCCTATCTGCCGTGGGCGTTTGAGAATTGAGAGGGGCTGCTCCTAGTACGAGAGGACCGGAGTGGACGAACCGCTGGTGTTCGGGTTGTCATGCCAATGGCATTGCCCGGTAGCTACGTTCGGAATCGATAACCGCTGAAAGCATCTAAGCGGGAAGCGAGCCTCGAGATGAGTTCTCACTTTAACT
>NZ_AHCD03000003.1 GCF_000238295.3 Pseudoalteromonas rubra | reverse complement strand
CAGCACCTCCATCAACTTTGACCTGTCAGCGTTTGAATTGTTTTTCACCCTCACTCGCGGCGGCACCTGTGTACTGGTCGACAATGCCCTGAGCCTGCTGACGCAGCCGGTTGAGGTTTCCCTGATTAATACGGTGCCGTCGGCCATTAAAGCCCTGTTGGAGCAGGCGGGCATTCCGGCTGGCGTGCGGGTCGTGAACCTGGCCGGTGAGCCGCTGGGTCGCGACGTGGTGAATCAGTTACTGCGCGACGGGCATTGCGAGCGGGTCTATAACCTTTATGGCCCGTCGGAAGACACCACTTATTCAACCTGTGCCTGTTTTACTCAGGAAATCGATCATGCGCCGGGGATCGGCCAGGTGATCAGCAACACCCAGGCGTTTATTCTGAATGACCAGCTGGCGCTGCTGCCGTATGGCGCAACCGGTGAGTTGTACCTGGGCGGTGACGGGCTGGCACGAGGTTACCTGAACCAGCCTGAGCTGAGTGCCGAGCGCTTTATTGATAACCCCTTTTATGACCCTGAGGTGGC
>NZ_AHCD03000002.1 GCF_000238295.3 Pseudoalteromonas rubra | reverse complement strand
AGAACAACAATTTTCATTGTCATTCCGAGAATTTAATATCAGCTTTCCAAATTTTTAAAGAGCAAGAGAATGACTTCTCAGAGTTAAAAACTCTCAGAGTACCAAATCGTTGGTAAGAGTGTTTATCTATGAGGAGTAGGTAGTAAAGTGGTGGAGCTAAGCAGGATCGAACTGCTGACCTCCTGCGTGCAAGGCAGGCGCTCTCCCAGCTGAGCTATAGCCCCACATTACTAGGAATAACATTGTTTTGAACCGAGCTTCTTTTTGAGGCCAGGCATTAAGTGAGGACGTTTAGTGTTTTCTAAACGACGAGCTTAATAACGCAGCATCGGGAAGAAGTGGTGGGTCTGAGTAGACTTGAACTACCGACCTCACGCTTATCAGGCGTGCGCTCTAACCAGCTGAGCTACAGACCCAAACAATGTTTGTGTTCTCTAATTCTAATCAACAATCATCTGTGTGGACACTTCGAACAAATCAGTTCTAAGTCGATAAGGAGGTGATCCAGCC
>NZ_AHCD03000001.1 GCF_000238295.3 Pseudoalteromonas rubra | reverse complement strand
TATAGACCCGAAACCCGGTGATCTAGCCATGGGCAGGTTGAAGGTCAGGTAACACTGACTGGAGGACCGAACCCACTAACGTTGAAAAGTTAGGGGATGACCTGTGGCTAGGAGTGAAAGGCTAATCAAACCGGGAGATAGCTGGTTCTCCCCGAAATCTATTTAGGTAGAGCCTCGGACGAATACTTACGGGGGTAGAGCACTGTTAAGGCTAGGGGGTCATCCCGACTTACCAACCCTTTGCAAACTCCGAATACCGTAAAGTACTATCCGGGAGACACACGGTGGGTGCTAACGTCCATCGTGGAGAGGGAAACAACCCAGACCGTCAGCTAAGGTCCCAAAGTGTATGTTAAGTGGGAAACGATGTGGGAAGGCTAAAACAGCTAGGAGGTTGGCTTAGAAGCAGCCATCCTTTAAAGAAAGCGTAATAGCTCACTAGTCGAGTCGGCCTGCGCGGAAGATGTAACGGGGCTAAACATACCACCGAAGCTACGGCTGC